>NZ_JAGYHC010000002.1 GCF_019837165.1 Virgibacillus sp. NKC19-3 | reverse complement strand
GAGCAATACTATAAAATCATGTTAGATGAGATAGACAAGATGGAATCCATTACTTCTGAACTGTTATTTATATCAAAACCGTTAACAGAATCAATGAGAAATGAATCGCTTGAGGAAATGATCCATGACGTTATCCTATTATTGAGCACACAGGCAAATGTAAAGGGTATCAATATTGAGTATGATGATACATATAAAGGTTCTATTTATTGTGATCGTTCGCAAATAAAACAGGTCTTAATTAATTTAGTAAAAAATGCGATTGAAGCGATGGTTGACGGTGGTACTATTAAACTGATAACGACATCTACCAAAACCCAGGTTATACTTAGTATTAGGGATGAGGGTTTAGGTATACCGGATGAAATCATTCATAAATTGGGTGAGCCTTTCTTTACGACGAAACAAAATGGAACCGGGCTAGGACTGATGATATCAAAACAAATCCTAAACCATCATGATGCAATTTTAAAAATAGAACAAAATGAGTATAAGGGAAGTACCTTTCATATCTTTTTCCCCCTACCGTAATAGAACGGACTATTTTTAGTTAATGTTTTTCGTATAACTTAAACTTATCATTACAAATAAGTTTTTTGTATTGGTTAACTTACATAAATCAATTGTTTTATCATACAAATTGATTTAAGATATATAGAGTAGAACTATTTTTAGTAGGTAAGGAAGTATAAAACTTATCTGCATAAGTGCAGCTAAGGTATGCCGTAAAGCCCTGGCAAAAGCCAAGTTTTCCATATACCTTTCAGAATAAAGGTGAAAAAGGAATGAAAGGCTTTTTGCTATTTGCCATCCGTTTTATAGAAAGATAGCAATAGGGTAATGGAGCAAAAATACGATGGAGAGGGGATCAAACATATGGGTAAGAGAGTAATGCATTCAATGCCAAAAACAATTTGATCTACATGGAAAAACCTATAACTATTATGAATTAAAAGCATTGGAAGAAGCTGGTTTGGGAAAAGTGTCACGTTTACCATTTTCTGTTCGAGTTCTTTTAGAATCACTGATTCGCCAGCATGATGGCCATCAAATTAAAGATGAGCATGTACAAGGTCTATCAAAATGGGGCAGCAAAGAAGGCACAAATTCAGATGTTCCATTCAAACCTTCACGTGTCATTTTACAAGATTTCACTGGAGTACCTGCAGTAGTTGACCTTGCATCATTACGTAAAGCTATGGTGGATATGGGAGGAGAACCAGATAAAATAAATCCTGAAGTACCGGTTGATTTAGTTATCGACCACTCAGTACAAGTGGATCAATACGGAACACCAAATGCACTTCAAGCAAATATGGATTTGGAATTTGAGCGAAATGCGGAGCGTTATGAATTTCTAAACTGGGCACAAAAGGCATTGATAACTATCGTGCTGTACCTCCGGCAACTGGTATTGTGCATCAGGTGAACTTGGAATACATTGCAAACGTTATCCATGGTGTAGAGAATGAAGACGGGGAATATGATGCATACCCTGACACACTTATGGGAACGGACTCTCATACGACAATGATCAATGGTCTTGGCGTACTGGGCTGGGGCGTTGGTGGTATAGAAGCAGAGGCAGGCATGCTTGGCCAGCCATCCTTTTTCCCTGCACCGGAAGTAATTGGTGTTAAATTTACAGGAAGTTTCCCAAATGGAACAACAGCTACGGATCTAGCATTAAAAGTAACACAAGTTTTACGTGAAAAGAATGTTGTCGGTAAATTTGTGGAATATTTTGGTCCGGGCCTGCAGGATATGCCACTGGCAGACCGTGCCACCATATCAAACATGGCTCCAGAATATGGAGCAACGTGTGGTTTTTTCCCTGTGGACCAAGAATCATTGAATTATTTCACTTAACAGGACGCAGTCAAGAGCAAATTGATTTAGTCGAACAATACTGTAAAATCAACGATCTATGGTATTCCCCGGAGCAAGCAGATCCTGAATACACAGAGTTGGTAGAAATAAATCTTTCAGAACTTGAACCAAACCTTTCCGGACCGAAACGTCCACAAGATTTGATCGCTCTTTCTGACATGAAAAAAGAATTCAATAAAGCAATTACAGCACCAGAAGGTAACCAAGGATTTGGTATGGATAAATCCGAGTTTGATAAAGAAGTAACAGTTGATCATCCAAATGGAAAAACTTCTTTGATGAAAACAGGTGCACTTGCGATTGCAGCGATTACGTCTTGTACAAACACATCTAACCCTTATGTTATGTTGGGTGCTGGATTACTTGCCAAAAATGCTATTGAAAAAGGATTGGAAGTTCCTGAGTATGTAAAAACATCTTTAGCTCCTGGTTCAAAAGTTGTTACACGTTATTTAGAGGATTCCGGATTAATGACATACCTTGATCAGTTAGGATTTAACTTAGTGGGATACGGTTGTACAACATGTATTGGTAACTCTGGTCCACTCAGACCTGAAATAGAAAAGGCTATTGTTGATAATGATTTAACTGTTTCATCTGTATTGTCTGGTAATCGTAACTTTGAGGGACGTATTCACCCACTAGTGAAAGCAAACTATCTTGCTTCACCACCACTTGTCGTTGCATATGCCTTAGCAGGTACGGTTGATGTTGATTTAACGAAAGAAGCGCTGGGTACAGATAAAGAAGGAAACGCGGTCTATATGCAGGATATTTGGCCGACAATGGAAGAAATTAAAGAACAGGTAAACAGCGTTGTTAAGCCGGAAATTTTCCGAAAAGAATATAAAAATGTTTTTGATTCCAATGAAAGATGGAATGAAATTGACACAACGGATGAGCCTTTGTTTTGGGATAGTGAATCTACCTATATTCAAAACCCACCATTTTTTGAGGAATTACCAAAAGAACCAGGCTCCGTTAATGCTCTGAACAATCTGCGTGCAATCGGTAAATTTGGTGATTCTGTAACAACAGACCATATTTCGCCGGCGGGAGCAATCGCAAAGGATATGCCGGCAGGTCAGTATTTACAGGAAAAAGGAGTTTCACCTCGAAACTTCAACTCATATGGTTCACGTCGTGGTAACCATGAAATTATGATGCGTGGGACATTCGCCAATATACGTATTCGTAACTTATTGGCATCAGGAACGGAAGGCGGTTATACAACATACTGGCCTACAGGAGAAGTCATGCCAATTTATGATGCTGCAATGAAATATCAACAGGATGGTACTGGTTTACTTGTAATGGGCGGCAAAGATTACGGGATGGGTTCATCACGTGATTGGGCAGCTAAAGGTACTAATTTGTTAGGCATTAAAACTGTTATTGCTGAAAGTTTCGAACGAATTCATCGTTCAAATTTGGTCATGATGGGTGTACTTCCATTACAATTTGAAAAAGGGGAAAGCGCGGAAAAATTAGGCTTAACCGGAAAAGAAACTTTCCATGTTGAGATTGATGAGTCGATTAGCTCAAATGATTTAGTGAACATTACTGCAGTTGATGAAAATGGAAAAACAACGGCATTTAAAGCTATTGCTCGTTTCGATAGTGATGTGGAAGTCGATTATTATCGTCATGGTGGCATCTTACCAATGGTCTTACGAGACAATTGCAAGTTGCAGTAAACGAATAGATAAATGAGTGAAACTAGCCCTTACATGCTTCTTCATGGTAAGGGCTTTTTCATCTGAACTAAATGAATTTTTTTCTGAACAATAGTGGCATTTTCTTTACAAATGGTCAATATAGACATACCATTTAAAGTATAGAATATAGTAATATCAGGTCGCTATGTTATAAGGATATGTAAACGGAGGAGGTAAATCCAACGCATGTATAAAAAGATACTTAGTATTGTCGGTATTCTGGTGTTAGCTGGAATTGTCGTATTTAATTTCATACAACAAAATAATGAAACACAAACGGAGAATGCTCCTAATGAATATAATGTTAGCGGAGATTCAGACGTAGAAGGTGCGGCTATAACTCCTCCTGGAAGTACTGAGATTGAACAAGGCGAATCTGCACCAGAATTTGAAATGGAAACGCTGGATGGAGAGAAAATAACACTTTCTGAATTGAAGGGAAAAAAAGTTATTCTAAATTTTTGGGCAACATGGTGCCCGCCTTGTCGTGACGAAATGCCAGAGATGCAGAAATTTCATGAGGCGTACGGGGATGAAGTAGAGATCCTTGCTGTAAATTTAACAGATACCGAAACAAGTAAACAGGATGTTGTTGATTATAGAAACGAATATGAATACACCTATACTATTCCCCTTGATACCGATTCAACTGTAAGTGATGATTATAAGGCTATTACTGTACCAACTACTTACTTTGTAGGTACAGATGGAACCATTCAAGCACCGAGAAAAGTTGGACCAATGACGTATGACTTTATGGAGGAAACAATAAATTCAATCAATTAACTGTTATAATATTTGGATTTAGTGGCAATACTTCTTTTTAAAAGGAGTGAGCTGCTGTGTCTTTAAAGAAAAGACTTGCATTTGATGAATTAGTTCGGGAAAATCGTCAACAAATTTTGAAGGACCATTTACTAATGGAAAAAATCGAAAAAAACTTAGAAAAGAGAATGCATCAATCCGTAAAGCGAAAAGAACTATCATAATGAGAAGCCATCTTCTGTGAATGATTATTGAATCACACAAAAGATGGCCTTTTTGTGAAAAGGGAAACTTTTTCGCGTATAAGAATGTTAGTTGTTGAAAAAAATAGTAATAGCTTTTGAAAGAAAGGAGCATCATGATGACTGACAAAAATCATCAGCCAAAACCGGATGATCGTAGTGATAATGCAGAGAAACTTCAAGATATGGTCCAAGATACCATGCAAAATCTGGAGGAAGCCCAGGATACGATGGAATTTTCCTCCGGAGAAGATAAGGAGAAAATAAAAGCGAAGAACGAGCGTCGCGAGAAAGCAATTGAAGGGATGCGAGATGAGATCAAAGATGAACGAAATAATGAATAAGAATCAGTAGCCCTAGCTCTCCCCAAAGAGTTGGGGTTTTAAAATCGATTAAGCTAAATTTCATTGCGTTCATTACATTTATGATAAGCTGGAAGATGAAATAAAAGCAGAGGGAGAAGATCATATGAATAAAATACGTACATCTATTGATGTAAGATATCAGGAAACAGATCAGATGGGCGTTGTTTATCATGCCAATTATTTAGTATGGTTTGAAATCGGGCGAACCAAATATGTCGAAATGTTAGGATTTAGTTATTCAGATATGGAAAAATATGCTATTGTATCGCCCGTTATAGATGCCCAAATTTCGTTTAAAAAACCTATTCGATACGGAGAACAAGCTATCGTTGAAACATGGTTGGAAAAATATGATGGAATTCGAACCATATATGGTTATCATATACTGGATGGAAAAGAGAATGTTGCAGTTAGCGGAACGACCCAGCATGTCATTGTAAAAAAAGAAAACTTTCGCCCTTTATCACTGCGTAAAACGTTTCCTGAATGGCACCAAGCTTACATACAACAAATTGAAGGGGAATAAACATGGCATTTGGTGTGAAAAGAGAAGAAGTAAACGCGTGGAAGAAAAAAGTTGAGAGCGGAAATATCGCATTTTTAACACATTTTTGGATTGATGACCGTTTTTCCAGGTTGTGATACCGTAACAAAGGTCGGCTGCAGCGATATCGATAAGTTAAAAAAGTGGGGGAAAAAATATGGACTTATAGAAAATTGGATCCATAAAGATGAAAGATTTCCACATTTTGATTTGTTTGGTAAACAACAAAAGGATATATTGCAGCAAGAGAACAAATGGGATCATATAGATAAATTCAGATTATAATAGAAAAGGGCGTTAACGTTTAAGTACGCCCTTTTCTATTGCTTTTCATCCATATAGTTAAACGCAGGTTCCATTATTTTTCTGTTTAAATGAATTTTTAGATCTTTCTCTTCAAAATACCAAGCATCTTTTTTCTCAATAAAAAAAGTTATATTTTCTACTTCTATAGAGGTATGAACATCTTCTGGTTCATCTTTCATAATTCCTAACGAGAAACCTGGAATATTACCGCCCATTCCCCCGTATCTTACATAGAAACGTAATTTGGAGTTATCTGTGATATCCAATTCTTGCTTATACCATTTGGCAACTTCTTTACTCATCTGTAGTTTCAATGAAGTCAGCTCCTTATAGCATCAACTGCTATTTTTCGTTTAAGATTGTTTTCCCTTTTTTTCAGGAACTAAATCAACACCACCCGGATGAAAGGGGTGACATTTACTTATCCTTTTTATTGTTAAAAATCCACCCTTAACAGCTCCAAAACGGTGAAAAGCCTCGATTCCGTATTCAGAGCATGTTGGGTAGAACCGGCAGGATGGCGGCTTAAAAGGGCTAATTGCTTTTCGATAAAATTTAATGAACCCTATAAAAATATACTTCATTGTGACTTATCCTTCTCAGTTAGATTCCGTATGACGCTTATCATAACTGACTGAAGCAACGGCATCATGCAAATGGATGGATTCTTCGTTTCGGCATGAAACGTTAAATTTAGTTACAAAGGGCATTTCATATAAATCTGCAGCTACAAGACGAGCCATATCTTCAACGAAACGTGGGTTTTCATAAGCTTGTTCCGTTACCATTTTTTCATCAGGTCTTTTTAAAACTGGATGTAATCTGGCGCTGGCGTTGCTTTCAGCTGCTTCTAAAAGACTTTCTTTCCAATCAAGGCTGGTGCCGTCAAAGCCTTCTGTTAGTGAAACTTCCATTGTAATTTGTCCGCGTTGATTATGTGCACTGTATTCACTTATTTCTTTGGAACATGGACATAATGTTGTGATCAACCCTGAAAGTGATACGCTAACTGTATGTCCCTTTTCTTTATCATAAGAAACATGAATAACAGCATCTGCATGGTTCATCCCAGATAGACCTGACTGAGGTGCTTTTCTTTCAAAGAACCAAGGAAATTCCACTTTTATCATAGCATCTTTCTGATCCAGCCGTTCAGCTAGATCTTTTGTAAACCTCTTAAGCGTAGCAAAATCCACAGGAAGACCTTGTTCATGATAATGATTTAATTGCTGTGTAAAACGACTCATATTTGTCCCTTTACTCGTATTTTTCAAGCTTGAGGTAAATTCTATTGTTCCAATACTTGTTTGCGTCGTTGGTTTCAAATTACTGAAAACAGTAATAGGATGTTTTACATTTGCTATTCCAACTGCGTCAAGGTCAAAAAGAAAATCTTTTTTGGTGTTCTGTAAATCTGCCATTTTACTTTTCTCAACAGGTTTTGACTTTGGAAGCGGATCTACAGAACCGAATAATTTATGACGTTCAGCTTTATTTGGTAATTGTTTTATTGGGAAAGTTGTAATCTTGTCCATAACATAACATCCTTTCGAATTATGACTAAGTACCAGTATACTAAAAAGTACGGACTCTATTCAATTTATTGATTTGCGTTAGAATAGAATCGACTTTGATTACATCCAGGTGATTTTGGGTTCGGTTTTGTTCTTGATTCGCTTGATATTCTCCCTATGTCTGTAAAAAACAAAAACTGTTAATAACGCAGTCACTATAGCAAGACCAATCTCGTGTAAAAGTATAGAAGCAATCACAGCAATAATCCCTGTAATCAGGGAAGAAAGGGAGACATATTTTGATAAATACAATGTCAAAAGAAAGCTTGTAACCATAATGATGAATAATAATGGATTAATACCCAGGATTATTCCGCCGGATGTCGCCACTGCTTTTCCACCGTTAAACTTAGCGAAAATAGGATATGTATGTCCAACAACAGCAAATAGGCCAATGGCCAGTCGGTATACATCCCCGTCAAATAATAAAGGAACCAGTGTAGCCGTAGTACCTTTTAATATATCTGTTGAAACAACAATGCTACCTGCTTTAAAGCCTAATATTCGAAATGTATTCGTTGCTCCAATATTCCCACTGCCATGTTCCCGTATGTCTATATGATACCAAATCTTGCCAACAATGAGGGCAGAGGGTATAGAACCTAATAAATATGCAATAATACCAAATAATAAATATTCCATTATTCATCCTACTCTCTTTATAATATGGAAAAAGGGCTATAGTTTTATTTTAGCATGAACTCGTGATGGAAAGAACCTCAAAACAAATGAAATACTACTTATAATGTAAATAGAAGCGAAAATGAGGTTTTTAGGTTGCTTGAAAAGGGTATCCAGAAAAGAAATTAGTCTAAAATTGCTTTTAAACTTAGAAAAAAGGAAGAATGATATGATAGAATTCAAAAATATAGGCAAAGAATATTCAGATGGAACCCGGGCTTTAAAAGATTTTTCCTTAAAGGTAAGGAATGGAGAAATGGTAACACTTATAGGACCAAGCGGCTGTGGAAAAACAACAAGTTTGAAAATGATAAACCGTCTTATTGAACCTACTGCTGGGATGCTATACATAAACGAGAAAGATATAGATGATTACAATATACATGAATTACGCTGGAATATTGGCTATGTCCTGCAGGAAATTGCGCTATTTCCTCACATGACCATTTCCGAGAATATTTCAGTGGTACCAGAGATGAAGAAGTGGAAACGCAAAGACATACGAGCACGGAGTGAAGAACTCCTGGATATGGTGGGATTGGATCCTTCAACATACCAAAAGAAAATGCCAGGAGAGTTATCCGGTGGTGAGCAGCAACGTGTAGGGGTAATACGAGCCTTAGCTGCAGACCCGGATATTATTTTAATGGACGAACCTTTTAGTGCCTTGGATCCTATAAGCAAAGAGCAATTGCAACAGGATATCCGTCGTTTGCAAGAGGAGATTAAGAAAACCATTGTCTTTGTTACACATGATATGGATGAGGCAATGGCTCTAGGTGATAGGGTTTGTCTGATGAGAAACGGTGAAGCGATACAAATTGACACACCACAACAATTAATTTTGCAACCCAAAACACAATTTGTAAAAGATTTCATTGGAGAACGAAAATCTCCATGGCAAACTGCTGTAGATGTGATTGCAGATCAATCACATCTACAGGTTATGTGTGCCAGGCATGTGCACATTCTCTAGGGTTAAAGTCCCGAATCACGAAGGCAGTAGTAGTGGTTAGCTCAAGACAAGGGTGTCTGGGGTGACCCAGAATCTGAAGGAAGTCGGCGGCAAATCCCCGCCCTTAGGAACACGAACTTCATAGAAGGCTAGATGTACTTGGGTGAGACTGCATAACAAGTCAAAGCCCTTACTGCCAAAGGGTGCATAGAGTAAATGAAGAAGGGATATGGGGAGGAAGAGTGTGTACTTACCCTGGGAGGTCTGATAGAAACGCGGTACACATGCCGTAACTGAACATGCGAATGTTCACTGAACTATCAGAAGTCAGCCGAAGCCGTAGTACCAGATACTTCTAGAATATCTGGGAAGGGCTGAATCATTTAAGGAGAATTGCCACTTTGCGTACGCAATACTCGAAGAAGCAGAAACATGAAAACCTTCCTAATGGAAGAAGCGGTGAATCCCGCGGGGGACATTAGAAGGGCTGAGAGACATTGCCACACAAGAAGAAAGGACAATTCACGCAGGAGTTAGATAACATGTTGGAACAAATCCTATCACGGGAAAACTTAATGACAGCTCTGCATCGTGTAGAGCGCAATAAAGGAAGTCACGGAGTTGATGGAATGCCCGTACAAAACTTACGAGCGCATATCGTTGAACACTGGGCTTCTATTCGGGAACAACTGGAAACAGGAACCTACTATCCTCAGCCTGTCCGCCATTACAAAATCCGTAAAGAAGGCGGCGGTATGAGGAAACTGGGTATTCCCACCGTGTTAGACCGATTTATCCAACAAGCCATCGCACAAGTGCTCACCACGATATATGACCCGACCTTCTCGGAAAATAGCTATGGCTTCCGCCCAAAGCGTCGAGGTCACGACGCTGTAAGGAAAGCTAGGGCATACATGAAGGACGGATATCGCTGGGTGATTGATATGGATTTAGAGAAATTCTTCGATAAAGTAAACCACGACCGTTTGATGCGGACGCTAAGTCGGAGGGTCAAAGACCCGAAAGTCCTTCAGCTTATCCGCAGATTCCTGCAAGCAGGAATCATGGAAGACGGAGTGGTACATCCGAATACAGAAGGAGCGTCTCAGGGCGGACCGTTAAGTCCGCTTCTCTCAAACATTGTCCTGGATGAACTGGACAAAGAGTTAGAGAAAAGAGGACTCCATTTCGTGCGCTATGCGGATGACTTTCATATTTATGTCCGTTCGAAAAGGGCAGGACACCGAATAATGGAAAGTATCACCAACTTTATAGAGAAGAAGATGAAATTGGAAGTCAATAAAGAGAAAAGTGCGGTAGACCGCCCATGGAAACGTAAATTCCTTGGATTCTCATTCACCTTTCATAAGGAAAATCCCAAGATACGGATTGCGAAAGAGAGCATCAAACGTTTCAAGCGACGAATCCGAGAATTAACGTCTCGAAAGAAATCCATGAATATGGGGGACAGAATCGAGAAACTGAATCAATATCTCGCAGGCTGGCTGGGATACTACCAGTTAGCAGAAACACCTACGATATTCAAGGAACTCGACGGATGGATTCGAAGACGTCTACGAATGATACGTTGGAAAGAGTGGAAGAAAGTGAAAACGAAACACAAGAATCTTGTGAAACAAGGAATCAAGAAAGGAAAAGCGTGGGAATGGGCAAACACAAGAAAGAGCTATTGGCGAACCGCCAATAGCCCTATCTTGCATAGAGCACTTGGTGACCAATACTGGTCAGAACAAGGCTTGAAGAGTCTAACTAATAGCTATCTAACGAAGCGTTGGACATAAATGAAACCGCCGTATACGGAACCGTACGTATGGTGGTGTGAGAGGTCGGAGGTTAGTCACCTCCTCCTACTCGATTTCACAGGAGGCGTTTGATAATGGGAACTATGGCAAAATAGGGATGTACATTATAGTTGATGAGAACAATATGTATACCGGGGCAGTAAATAATGGAAAATTAACAGAGGCAACTACACTGGATAACGACACGCCTCTTTTTAAAGCTACAGAAATAATAGAGTCAAGGGATCAATTATTATTTCCCGTATTAAAAAACCAAAAAATGGTGGGTGTTATCAGTAGTAAGGATATTGTTTTGTTTTTAAAAAAGCAAACAAGGATTGAAAACGGGGTGATCCGATCATGAGTGAATTCATTTCCGTATTTCAAGATAGACAGGATATGTTGCTGGAGTTGATTTGGGAACATTTACAAATATCACTTATCTCACTTATTATTGCTATTATTATTGCAGTTCCCTTAGGCTTAATTTTAACAAGGTATCCACGTGTTGCTGAGCCGGTAATCGGTCTGTCTGCAGTCATGCAAACAATACCGAGTTTAGCAGTATTAGCTTTTTTAATCCCCTTCTTTGGGATTGGCACAACACCTGCTATTGTAGCACTCACCGTATATGGCCTTCTTCCCATTTTAAGAAATACATATACAGGAATTAAAGAAGTTAATCCAGCTTTAAAAGAAGCGGCAACAGGTATGGGGATGAATTCAGTAAAACGGTTAACTAAAGTTGAATTACCAATTGCAATGCCTGTGATGATGGCAGGAATTCGAACTTCGATGGTTCTGATTGTTGGAACTACAACGATTGCAGCTCTTATTGGAGCGGGTGGATTAGGTGAGTTAATCTTATTGGGGATAGATCGAGGAGCAGATGTTAATCTCATATTACTTGGTGCCATACCTGCAGCATTATTAGCCATTGCGTTGGATTTAATTTTACGAGGATTTGAACGTATTTCAAAAAAAGCTGGCTTTAAATCGTTTATTGTCATGTTAGTTATCGCTGTACTCATCGTTACCACCCCATTTTTTATTACTACTTCCAAAAATGCAGATGTGGTAATCGGTGGGAAATTGGGGGCCGAACCGGAAATTTTAATTAATATGTACAAGCTCTTAATTGAGGATGAAACTGATTTGGAAGTAGAACTGGAAGCTGGGCTTGGAAAGACAGCATTCGTGTTTACGGCGTTACAAGAGGAGAGTATTGATATATTTCCTGAATTTACCGGAACAGCAATTGTTACCCATTTAGAAGAAGAGACAGAGAGCAATGATGCCACTGAAGTATATGAACAAGCAAAACAAGGAATGAAAGAAGAATATGACATGGAGTTTCTCCAACCTATGGAATACAATAATACGTATACGATAGCTACGAGACCGGAGACTGCCAAAGAGTCTAACTTAGAAGATATTGGAGACGTAAAGCAAATAGAAGATGAAATCACAGCAGGTTTTACATTGGAATTTAGGGATAGGTACGATGGATATATAGGCATGCAAGATGTTTATAACCTTGATATCGAAAGCATCAGCACAATGGATCCTGGTATACGTCAGGATGCTTTAGATAAAGGTGAAGTGGACATCATTGATGCTTACGCAACAGACAGTTATATGGTAGAATTAGGCCTAGTAACATTAGACGATCCGGAGAATCTGTTTCCGCCATATCAAGGAGCACCACTTCTCAGGGCGGAAACATTGAAGGAACATCCGGAATTAGAAGAGGTATTAAATCAACTGGGTGGTAAAATAACAGATGAAGAGATGCGCGAGATGAATTATGAAGTTGACTATGAAGACAGGTCTCCTAACGAAGTAGCAAGAGAGTTTCTGGAAAGCGAAGGTTTACTTTAAAATAGAGAAGGGGCTGTGAAAATATGTCTTGGGAAAACCCGAAAAATGAAACATTGAAAGAAATATTGGAATCAGCGAACACAATTGCAGTCGTTGGACTATCTGATAACCCTGACAGAACATCACATCAAATAGCAAAAATAATGCAGGAAAAAGGATACCGGATCATCCCAGTTAATCCCACTGTTGAAGAAGTACTCGGTGAAAAATCTTATCCAAAATTGACGGATATACCTGAAAAAGTAGATATTATCAATGTTTTTAGAAGACCGGAATACTTGCCTGCTATTGCGGAAGAAGCTGCCCAAACGGATTGCCGCGTTTTTTGGGCACAACAAGGTATTGTAAACGAAGAAGCTTATCATTATTTAAAAGAACGGGATTTCATCGTCATGATGGATTTATGCATCAAAGTAGTACACAGTGTACTAGTGCAGAAATAACAAGAGAAAGGATGACATTTTCAGTCATCCTTTCTCTTGTTACAAAAAAATATGCAAGCGGAATTCAGTTATAGTATACTTATTATCATGCTTAGCTTCATATCAGTAATTTCGTATACATTGATTAGAAACCTTAGCGTTCGTTAGTCATTCGAATGCTAAACACGCAAAAGACGTGCTAGTACTGGCGTTGCCACAAATGGCTTCAAATGGGGTGGGCATTTACGCATAACCCATGATGTGGCGGCTTTAGATAGTGAATAAGTAAGGAAATAATTATATGTTCTTACTTGCCAACAAAAAACATTTGTTCTATTATATGAGAATGATACTTTTATTAGGGGAAAGGAGTCGATGGTGATTTGGCTAATCCAACACGATATACAGATGATTCCATCCAAGTTTTAGAAGGCCTTGAAGCTGTTAGAAAAAGGCCTGGAATGTATATAGGTAGTACCGATATACGTGGTCTGCATCATTTAGTATTTGAAATCGTTGATAACGCAGTCGATGAGGCATTAGCAGGTTATGGAAATTTTATTAAGGTACAGATACATAACGATAATAGTATCTCTATTGAAGATAGCGGAAGAGGGATACCAACAGGTATGCATAGCTCTGGGAAGCCAACAATAGAGGTGATTTTTACTGTTCTTCATGCAGGAGGTAAATTTGGACAAGGTGGATACAAAACGAGTGGCGGCCTGCATGGTGTCGGTGGTTCTGTTGTGAATGCATTATCTGAATGGCTTGAAGTGACGATCTTTCGCGACGGATATACGTACCAACAGCGGTTTGAAAATGGTGGTCAACCGGTTGGGTCACTTGAGAAAAAGGATCTACAAAAAAGACTGGTACCTTGATTCATTTTAAGCCTGACCCAACGATTCTATCTGCGGTTGTTTTTGATTTTGAAACTCTGTCAGAAAGGCTGCGGGAATCTGCTTTTTTATTAAAGGGGTTAGAGATACAATTAATCGACAATCGAACAAACGAAGAAGAAACGTATCAATATCCTGATGGGCTTAAATCATTTGTGGACTATTTAAATGAGGAAAAAGACACCCTGCATCAGGTTGTTTCGTTTGAAGGGTATCAACAGGGATTCGAAGTCGAATTTGCTTTTCAATTTAATGATGGATATGCAGAAAGCATGCTTTCCTTTGTAAATCATGTTCGAACAAGGGATGGTGGCACACATGAATCTGGAGCTAGAACAGCAATTACAAGAACATTTAATGATTATGCGAGAAAAGTCGGTTTATTAAAAGAGAAAGACAAGAATTTAGAAGGTACCGATATACGCGAAGGGCTAACAGCCATTATTTCTGTTCGAATTCCTGAAGAAAAGCTGCAATTCGAAGGTCAAACAAAAGGAAAACTTGGTACTACAGAAGCAAGATCAATCGTAGATGCTGTTGTTTCTGAAAAACTTTCTTATTTTCTGGAAGAGAATCCTGATATCTCCGGAGCATTGATAAAAAAATCCATGAAGGCAAAGGAAGCTCGTGAAGCAGCACGTAAAGCCGTGAAGATGCCAGAACGGGTAAGAAAAAGCGTAAAAAGGACGCGCTTTTAAGTGGAAAGCTTACACCAGCGCAATCCAGAAATGCCAAAAAAAACGAACTCTACTTAGTGGAAGGGGATTCCGCAGGGGGTCGGCAAAGCAAGGCAGAGACAGAAAGTTTCAAGCTATCCTCCCTCTACGCGGAAAAGTTATTAATACGGAAAAAGCTAACCTGCAGGATGTATTTAAAAACGAGGAAATCTCCACCATCATTCATACGATAGGCGCAGGAGTAGGAGGCGACTTTAATTTAGAGGATGTCCAATATGATAAAATTATAATTATGACAGATGCTGATACGGATGGTGCCATATTCAAGTTTTATTATTGACGTTCTTCTATCGCTACATGCGCTCACTTGTTGAAGCTGGTAAAATTTTCATCGCTCTTCCTCCACTATTTAAAATTTCTAAAGGCAAAGGAAAGAAAGAGAAAACAGTATACACATGGGATGAGGAAGAGATGAAAGAAGTGACAAAGGAACTTAAAAATGGCTATATCGTTCAGCGCTATAAAGGTCTAGGTGAAATGAATGCGGATCAGCTTTGGGAGACGACGATGAATCCTGAGAGTCGTACGTTAATTCGTGTTACAATAGAAGATCTGGCTAGGGCGGAAAGAAGAGTAACCACATTAATGGGCGATAAAGTAGAACCAAGAAGAAAATGGATTGAAAGCATGTAGAATTTGATATGGATGAGGATGCCAATATATTAGAAAACGAGAAAATTCATACAGAATAAGGGGGGGTTGGTTTGGCACAACCTGAAAAATTTATGGACCTTCCACTAGAAGAAGTTATTGGTGACAGATTTGGGAGGTATAGTAAATATATTATTCAAGATAGAGCATTACCAGATGCGAGAGACGGTCTCAAACCTGTTCAACGCAGAATCTTGTATGCGATGCATGAAGAAAAAAACACACATGATAAAAGCTTTCGAAAATCTGCCAAAACTGTTGGTACAGTAATTGGTAACTATCATCCACATGGTGATTCTTCCGTTTATGAAGCCATGGTTCGCCTGAGTCAGGATTGGAAAGTTAGAAACGTATTAATTGAGATGCATGGAAACAATGGGAGTATTGATGGAGATTCAGCGGCAGCGATGCGGTATACAGAAGCAAGATTAGGACGTATTGCTTCAGAACTGTTGAAAGATATTGACAAAGAAACAGTTGATTTCTTTCCTAATTTTGACGAAACGAGTGAAGAACCAGTTGTATTACCTGCTAAATTCCCTAATTTATTGGTTAATGGTTCCACAGGGATTTCTGCTGGATATGCAACGGATATTCCTCCTCATAATTTAGCTGAAGTAATAGATGCAGTTATTATGAGAATGGATAAGCCTGATGCTACAGTTGATGACTTAATGAAAGTCATTCAAGGACCAGATTTCCCTACAGGTGGTATTATTCAGGGTGTGGATGGCATAAAGAAGGCTTATGAGACCGGTCGAGGCAAAGTAGTAAACCGTAGCAGAGCGTATGTAGAAGATGTACGGGGGAATCGTCAGCAAATCGTTATCAGTGAAATTCCATTTGAAGTAAATAAAGCAAATATGGTTAAAAAAATCGATGAACTCAGAATCGATCGTAAGGTAGAAGGGATTGCCGAGGTTCGAGATGAAACCGATCGAACGGGATTGCGCATTGTTATTGAATTGAAAAAAGGTGCAGATAGTGAAGGTGTTTTAAATTATTTATATAAAAACACGGATTTGCAGGTAACTTATAATTTCAATTTGGTAGCTATACAGGATAAGACACCTAAATTATTATCTTTACCACAGATACTGGATGCATATATTAACCACCAAAAGGAAGTTGTAACAAGGCAAACAACGTTTGATTTAAAAAAAGCAAAAAATCGTGCCCATATTGTAGAAGGTTTGATAAAGGCTATATCTATATTGGATGAGTGATTGTTACCATCCGGGAATCGAAAGATAAACAAGATGCCAAAAAACGCATTATAGCAAAATATGATTTTACGGAAGCGCAAGCAGAGGCTATCGTGATGCTACAACTATACCGTTTAACAAACACAGATATTACACTACTTAAAAAAGAAGCAGATGAATTACGTAATACAATAAAAGAGTTGGAAACGATTTTGGCAAGTGAAAAAAGCCTTTATCAAACAATCAAAAAGATCTAAAGCAAATCAAGAAAACATTTTCGGATAAACGAAGGACAAGTATTGAAGATAAAATAGAGAGTTAACGTTTAATATAGAAGTAACGGTTGCAAGTGAAGATGTACTTGTTCTATTACAAGAGATGGATACCTTAAACGAACCAGTTTAAGGTCCTACGGGGCATCAAATGGGAGGACTTGGCCATTAAGGATAACGATCACCTTGTAGGACTGATGGAGTTAAACACGACAGATAACATCCTGCTTTTCACAAGCAGAGGAAATTATATATTTCTCCCCGTTCATCAATTATCGGATATACGCTGGAAAGATCTTGGTCAGCATGTATCAATATTGTATCGATGGCAAAAGATGAGTATATTGTTCAGTGTATTCCTGTTCGTGAATTTGAAGAAGGTTATCATCTTATTTTCTTTACTAAGAATGGGATGATCAAACGAAGCGAGATTAAACTGTATGATGCGCAAAGGCATTCAAAAACATTAATCGCGATGAATCTCAAAAAAGATGACGAAGTTGTCAATGTTATCAAACAAATGGACACTCTGATGTATTCCTTGTTTCCAATAAAGGATATGGTCTATGGTACCATGAATCAGAGGTTTCACTTGTTGGTCAACGGGCTGCAGGTGTTAAAGCCATGCAATTAAAGGACGATGAATATGTTGTGAGTGGACATGTATTTGATGAGTTGCAGAGCCATCAATGGTTATCTTGACACAACGCGGAGCATGTAAGCGGATGAAACTAGCGGAAGTTGAAAAGGTAGTAGAGCTAAACGTGGTCAAGCCTTGTTAAAAGAATTAAAGAAAAAGCCACATCGCGTGAAGGGTTTTTCATTGTTAAAGAAAATGACACACTGTACTTCCAAACAGCAAATGGAAAAACCCACAGCATTTTTCCACTTGAACTATCCAGCAGTACCAGAACAAGCAATGGATCGTTTATCATTGATACAGATAATCAAGGCGAAGTGACAGAGGCTTGGAAGGAAAAAACATATCAAAAACCTTTTGATGATGTTATGGAATAAACTATTAGCAGTAAAAAAAGTTTTGGGATAACATGATCATTCTCTCTGCAGATAGGAAAGGTTAACGCCTTCCTATCTGCTATATTTTTACTCATCCATGTTGTAAACGCTTCCTATTTTTGGGAGAATATGATAAGATAAAAAAATCAATTAGTTGAATTTATTGCGTGATAGTAGAGGGGAAGGACATGAATTTTGAATTATCCAAAGAACAACATATGATTAAAAAATGGTTCAAGCGTTTGCAGATGAAGTTATACAACCAAGAGCGATAGAGGCTGATAAAGAGGCAAAGTTTCCTGTCGATACCTTTGATCAGATGGGAGAATTAGGATTATTAGGAATCCCCTTTCCTGAGGAATATGGAGGTTCCGGTGGTGATACACTTTCCTACGTCCTGGCAGTGGAAGAGATCGGCCGTGTATGTGGGAGCACTGGTTTAAGTTACGCTGCAGCAGTTTCTCTTGGAGCAAGTCCAATCTATGCTTTTGGAACAGAAGAACAAAAAGAAAAATTTCTAACACCATTAGCACAAGGAAAAGCTTTAGGATCATTTGGATTAACGGAACCGAACGCCGGGTCTGATGCCGGTGGTACGCAAACGACTGCAGTGGAAGAGGGAAACGACTATATTATTAACGGGGAAAAATCTTTTATTACGAATGCGAGCTTTGCAAAAACAGTCATCGTTACAGCTGTTACTGGGAAAAACGAGAAGGGGAAAAACATCATTTCTGCCATAATTGTTCCAACAGATACAGAAGGAATGACCATTACAAGTAATTACGATAAATTAGGAGTTCGTGGCTCCGATACAGCAGAGATTGTTCTGGAAAATGTACGCGTTCCCAAAGAAAATTTGCTCGGCGACCCACAAAAGGGATTTCATCAATTATGCACACATTAGATGGGGTAGAGTATCCATTGCAGCACTAGGACTTGGAATTGCTCAAGGATCATTAGACAGGGCATTAAGCTATGCAAAAGAAAGAACGCAGTTTAAAAAACCAATTTCCAACTTCCAGGCCATCCAGTTTAAACTTGCTGATATGTCTATGGAAGTTGAACTTGCCAGAAACATCGTACATAAGGCAGCTTGGTTAAAAGACAATGGGAAACCTTTTGTAAAGAGGCTGCGTATGCAAAGCTTTATGCAACAGAAACCGCCTTTCGTACAGCAAATGAGGCCGTTCAAATTCACGGGGGTATGGGTATATGCGTGAATATGAAGTGGAAAGATATTTACGTGATGCAAAACTTTTGGAAATTGGGGAAGGTACATCTGAGATTCAGCGTGTCGTTATTGCGAGAAAATTAGGCTGCTAGAAATACAGAACAATAGGGGAGAAGTTTTATGATTAAGAAAGTACTCATAGCAAATCGTGGGGAAATTGCAGCAAGGATTATACGGGGATGTAAAAAACTTGCTATTCAAACGGTTGCCGTATTCAGAAGCAGATCAAAAAGCTTTACATGTTAGGATGGCTGATGAAAGCTACTTGATTGGCCCCTCACGTGTAAATGAAAGTTATCTAAATGTGGACAAACTAATGGATGTTGCTAAAAAAACTGCAGTTGATGCGATTCACCCCGGTTATGGTTTTTTTAAGTGAAAGTGATACCTTTGCAAAAAGATGCAAAGAAGAAGGTATTATCTTATTGGTCCTACGGGCGATGTAATGAAAAAGATGGGAAGTAAGATTGCTGCAAGAAAAGCAATGCAGGAAGCTGGTGTACCAGTTGTCCCAGGAACTGACGGAGGGTAACATCTGTTGAGGAAGCAATGGATGCAGCTGGCGAAATAGGCTATCCAATCATGTTAAAAGCCTCTGCCGGTGGCGGCGGAATAGGGATGCAATTGGTATATTCCGATGCGGAATTAATAAAAGCGTATGAAAGTAATTCGAAGCGAGCCTTATCATTTTTTGGTGACGGCGCTATGTTCGTAGAAAAGAGATTAGAGAATACGAGACATATTGAAATTCAAGTTTTGGCAGATCATCATGGAAATGTAGTACACGTATTTGAACGGGAATGCTCTATTCAGCGTCGTAATCAAAAGGTGATTGAGGAGGCTCCTTCCCCGTTTCTATCTGTTAAAACACGTAATGCTATGGAAGCGCTTCCGTAAGCGCTGCAAAGGCACTTAGTTATACGAATGCGGGCACAATCGAATTTTTAGTGGACGAGCAGGAAAATTTCTATTTCCTTGAAATGAATACTAGAATTCAAGTTGAGCACCCGGTTACGGAAGAAATTACAGGAATAGATATTGTTGAGGAACAAATAAATATTGCAAATGGTGAAAAACTTAAAATGACGCAAGATGAATTAGCGATGAATGGTCATGCGATAGAGGCACGTATTTACGCGGAGGATCCGATTACATTTCTTCCTTCTCCAGGAAAATAACAGAAGTAAATATCCCATCAAACGATTCTATACGTAACGAAACAGCTGTAAGCAACAATGATGAAATTACACCTTTTTACGATCCGATGATTGGTAAGTTAATTGTTAAAGGTGCAACTAGAGAGGAAGCGATTTAAGGTTTAAGGATGCGCTGACGAACTATCAAATTAAGGGAATTAAAACAAATATACCAATGTTTTAAAGATTGCAGATTCTCCGCAATTTAAAGCGGGAAAGACAACCACATCGTTTGTACAAGATTACTATTTACCATTAGTGAAAACAAAATAGGAGGAATTATTAATGGAGGAAATTAAAGCAAGTATGGCAGGAAATGTATGGAAAATTATGGTGGAAGAAGGAGATAATGTAGAAGAAGATCAGGATATTGTTATTTTAGAGTCCATGAAAATGGAAATTCCAATTGCTGCAGAAGGTCCAGGAACAGTTAAGGAAATAAAAGTAGCTGAAGGCGACTTTGTCAATGAGGACGATAGTATCGCTATTATAAGTGACTAATTTAATCGTCTTTATAGATTGGGAGGAGGTTTAATATAAATAATGGGTTAGTAGATTTAAAGATAGTCGAGAACCATATTGCAATCATAACATTGAATAGACCGGAAGCTGCAAACGCTATGTCAACAGCTTTACTCAATGAACTTCATCAAACCGTTAATAAGGTAGATCGGGATACATCCGTTTATTGCTCCATTATTATCGGGGCTCATGAAAAAGCATTCAGTGCTGGTGCAGATTTAAAAGAGCGTAAAGGCATGTCAGATGATCAGGTAATAGAAGCTGTACAGTATATAGGTAGTACGATTTCCGCTATTGAAAAGATGCGTATGCCCGTAATTGCCGCACTTAACGGTGTGGCTTTTGGCGCGGGCTTGAATTAGCTTTAGCTTGTGATCTTCGAATAGCCGCGAAACATGTAAAAATGGGATTAACTGAAACATCTTTGGCGATTATACCAGGAGCAGGTGCACGCAGCGTCTCGTTTAATTGGTATCGGGCAGGCAAAGCGTTTAATTTATACGGCGAAACCTCTGCAAGCTGATGAAGCATTAAAATTGGATTAGTGGAACAAGTTGTCCAAGCGGATGACTTATTAGATGAAACCATTCAACTAGCAAAAACAATTGCAATGAACGGCCCGTTAGCATTGCGTCAAGCTAAATTAGCAATTGACAGGGGCATGCAAACGGATGTATCAACTGCTTTAACATTAGAGCATTTAAGCTATAAGCAAACCATCCCCACAAATGACAGATTAGAAGGGTTGGCTGCTTTTTAAAAGAAAGAGAAAGCCGCAATTTAAAGGAAATTAAGGAGAGGATACATAATGTCTGAAGTCGATGATCTGGAAAATAGAAAAGAAAAAATAAAAAAAGGAGGACACGAAAAATACCACCAAAAAAATGATGAAAAGGGAAAGCGCTTTGTTCGTAAGCGATTGGAATTATTATTTGATCAAGGTGTTGATATAGAGGATGCTCTGTTTGCAAATAATATGGATGATTCGCTTCCATCTGATGGCGTAGTCACAGGGATTGGAAAAGTGAATGGTCAAGATGTTTGTGTAATGGCAAACGACTCTACTGTAAAAGCCGGATCCTGGGAAAAGAACGTAGAGAAATTATCCGTATCCAAGAAACAGCTGAAAAATTAGAAATTCCAATGTTATATTTAGTTGATTCAGCTGGAGCAAGGATTACAGATCAAATCGAAATGTTCCCAGGTCGCCGGGCGCAGGGCGAATTTTTCATAACCAGATTAAATTATCTGGACGTACCTCAAGTCTGTCTATTATTCGGACCATCTGCTGCAGGTGGCGCATACATTCCGGCATTTTGTGACATTGTCGTTATGGTTGATGGAAATGCTTCCATGTATTTGGGTTCACCTCGAATGGCAGAAAAAGTGATTGGAGAAGATGTGAGTCTTGAAGAAATGGGTGGAGCTAAGATGCATGCTTCTGTATCTGGTGTAGGTGATGTTTTAGTAAAATCGGAAAAAAAGCCATTGAATATGCACGCAATTATTTAAGCTACTTTCCAGCTAGTTTCAGGGAAAGAGCAAGGGAGGCAGAACCAAAAGAAGCTAAAACTTTTGAGCAATCCATCACTGATTTAATCCCGGAAAATCAAAATGCCGCTTTTAATATGTATGATTTGATTAAACAAATTATTGATGAGGATAGTTTTTTGTGAAATTAAAAAGAAATTTGCACCGGAATTAATTACCGGATTAGCAAGAATAAATGGGAAATCGGTTGGAATCATTGCTAATCAACCACGTATGAAAGGAGGAGTACTATTCCCGGATTCTGCAGATAAAGCAGCAAAATTATTCAGCTTTGTGATGCGTTTAATATTTCATTATTATTCTTGGCGGATGTTCCCGGATTTATGATTGGCACAAAGGTAGAACGGGCAGGAATTATTCGTCATGGAGCCAAGATGTTAGCAACGATGAGTGAGGCAACGGTTCCAAAGATTTCTGTTATCGTCAGAAAGGCTTACGGTGCAGGGTTATATGCCATGGCAGGTCCAGCCTTTGAGCCGGATTGTTGTATCGCTTTACCAAGTGCACAAATAGCAGTAATGGGCCCTGAAGCGGCAGTAAATGCTGTTTATGCAAATAAGATTGCCGAATTACCTG